>NZ_JBIGHV010000020.1:0-5872 GCF_043555835.1 Pelomonas parva
AAAAGCGAAACCCCCACCAGGATAACCTGATGGGGGTTGGCTTTAATAACTAGCCTGACGATGACCTACTTTCACACGGGAATCCGCACTATCATCGGCGCTGACTCGTTTCACTGTCCTGTTCGGGATGGGAAGGAGTGGGACCAAGTCGCTATGGTCGTCAGGCTTGACTGGTTGGTCTGTTGACGGTGTCAACAAACCCAATTCGTAGAGTCAGCAGATATTATCTGCACACAGCAAGCATTCATACTTGCTGCGGAATCAGTAGAAGGTATTTTGATTGCGTCTTCAAAGACTTGAAGAACGACATAACTTGAACACTCACCTTGAAGCATGTGCTGTAGCACAGACTATCAAAGTTATAGGGTCAAGCCTCACGGGCAATTAGTACTGGTTAGCTTAACGCATTACTGCGCTTCCACACCCAGCCTATCAACGTCCTGGTCTCGAACGACCCTTCAGGGGGCTCAAGGCCCCGGCAAGACTCATCTTGAGACGAGTTTCCCGCTTAGATGCTTTCAGCGGTTATCTCTTCCGCACTTAGCTACTCGGCAATGCCACTGGCGTGACAACCGATACACCAGAGGTGCGTCCACTCCGGTCCTCTCGTACTAGGAGCAGGCTCTCTCAATCTTGCAGCGCCCACGGAAGATAGGGACCAAACTGTCTCACGACGTTTTAAACCCAGCTCACGTACCTCTTTAAATGGCGAACAGCCATACCCTTGGGACCGGCTACAGCCCCAGGATGAGATGAGCCGACATCGAGGTGCCAAACACCGCCGTCGATATGAACTCTTGGGCGGTATCAGCCTGTTATCCCCAGAGTACCTTTTATCCGTTGAGCGATGGCCCTTCCATACAGAACCACCGGATCACTTTGTCCTACTTTCGTACCTGCTCGACTTGTCAGTCTCGCAGTCAAGCACGCTTATGCCAATGCACTATCGTCACGATTTCCGACCGTAACTAGCGTACCTTCGAACTCCTCCGTTACACTTTGGGAGGAGACCGCCCCAGTCAAACTGCCCACCATACACTGTCCCCGACCCGGATAACGGGCCAAGGTTAGAACCTCAAACACACCAGGGTGGTATTTCAACGTTGGCTCCATAGAAACTAGCGTCCCTACTTCAAAGCCTCCCACCTATCCTACACAGATCTGTTCAAAGTCCAATGTAAAGCTACAGTAAAGGTTCATGGGGTCTTTCCGTCTTTCCGCGGGGAGATTGCATCATCACAAACATTTCAACTTCGCTGAGTCTCTGGAGGAGACAGTGTGGCCATCATTACTCCATTCGTGCAGGTCGGAACTTACCCGACAAGGAATTTCGCTACCTTAGGACCGTTATAGTTACGGCCGCCGTTTACTGGGACTTCAGTCAAGAGCTTGCACCCCATCATTTAATCTTCCAGCACCGGGCAGGAGTCACACCCTATACGTCGACTTTCGTCTTTGCAGAGTGCTGTGTTTTTAATAAACAGTTGCAGCCACCGATTCTCTGCGGCCTCATTCGGCTCACCAAGTAAATGGATCACCTAATAAAGGCACACCTTCTTCCGAAGTTACGGTGTCAATTTGCCGAGTTCCTTCTCCAGAGTTCTCTCAAGCGCCTTAGAATACTCATCTCGCGCACCAGTGTCGGTTTGCGGTACGGTCGTCAATAGCTGAAGCTTAGTGGCTTTTCTTGGAAGCAGGGTATCACTCACTTCGTCTGCAAGCAGACTCGTTATCACGCCTCATCTAATCCCCCCGGATTTGCCTAAGGGGCACGACTACACGCTTGAACCAACATATCCAACAGTTGGCTGAGCTAACCTTCTCCGTCCCCACATCGCACTATTGATCGGTACAGGAATATTGACCTGTTTCCCATCAGCTACGCATCTCTGCCTCGCCTTAGGGGCCGACTCACCCTACGCCGATGAACGTTGCGTAGGAAACCTTGCGCTTTCGGCGAGGGGGCTTTTCACCCCCTTTAACGCTACTCATGTCAGCATTCGCACTTCTGATACCTCCAGCAGGCTTCACAACCCACCTTCACAGGCTTACAGAACGCTCTCCTACCACGTGCAATAAATTGCACATCCGCAGCTTCGGTAACTGGCTTAGCCCCGTTACATCTTCCGCGCAGGACGACTCGATCAGTGAGCTATTACGCTTTCTTTAAATGATGGCTGCTTCTAAGCCAACATCCTGACTGTTTTAGCCTTCCCACTTCGTTTCCCACTTAGCCAATTTTAGGGACCTTAGCTGGCGGTCTGGGTTGTTTCCCTCTTGAGTCCGGACGTTAGCACCCGGTGCTCTGTCTCCCAAGCTGTACTCTGCGGTATTCGGAGTTTGCCAAGGTTTGGTAAGTCGCCATGACCCCCTAGCCTAAACAGTGCTCTACCCCCGCAGGTAATACTTGAGGCACTACCTAAATAGTTTTCGGAGAGAACCAGCTATTTCCAAGTTTGTTTAGCCTTTCACCCCTATCCACAGCTCATCCGCTAATTTTGCAACATTAGTCGGTTCGGACCTCCAGCACCTGTTACGGTACCTTCATCCTGGCCATGGATAGATCACTTGGTTTCGGGTCTACACCCAGCGACTATTCGCCCTATTCGGACTCGATTTCTCTACGGCTTCCCTATTCGGTTAACCTCGCCACTGAATGTAAGTCGCTGACCCATTATACAAAAGGTACGCAGTCACCCTTGCGGGCTCCTACTTTTTGTATGCATGCGGTTTCAGGATCTATTTCACTCCCCTCCCGGGGTTCTTTTCGCCTTTCCCTCACGGTACTTGTTCACTATCGGTCGATTACGAGTATTTAGCCTTGGAGGATGGTCCCCCCATATTCAGACAGGATTTCACGTGTCCCGCCCTACTCTATTCGCGCCTAGTTCCACAATCTGCATTTCTCATACGGGGCTATCACCCGCTATGGCCGGACTTTCCATTCCGTTCTGATATACAAACTGCTAAAACGCGAGGGCTACTCCGATTTCGCTCGCCACTACTTTCGGAATCTCGGTTGATGTCTTTTCCTCGAGCTACTGAGATGTTTCAGTTCACCCGGTTCGCCACAATGACCTATGTATTCAGTCAGAGTTACTCCTTGCGGAGTGGGTTTCCCCATTCGGAAATCTCCGGATCAAAGCTAATTTGCCAGCTCCCCGAAGCTTATCGCAGGCTATCACGTCCTTCGTCGCCTGTAATCGCCAAGGCATCCACCACATGCACTTAGTCACTTGACCCTATAACTTTGACAGCGCTGACTGCACTGTCGTCAAGGACTCACACGGATCTTGTTTCACCCGTGTGTTATTTGAGTATTCACGCGTTACGCCGTTCTTCATACCTAAACAATTTCTTGCTCAGTTGAAGTCTATGTTTGACGCAATCAAAATCGCTGTTAGCGGCACGGTGTACACGACGGTACTTTCCGCTAACAGCGCTGATTCGACTCTACAAATTGTTAAAGAACAACAGCCGATCTTTGCAGACCAGAGCTGGTAAACCTCAGCGAACATTGCTATTCGCTAAGGTTTACCAACTAAATGAGTGAAACTGGTGGAGGATGACGGGATCGAACCGACGACCCCCTGCTTGCAAAGCAGGTGCTCTCCCAGCTGAGCTAATCCCCCCGATATCTCGTGGTGGGTCTGGCTGGATTCGAACCAGCGACCCCCGCCTTATCAAGACGGTGCTCTAACCGACTGAGCTACAGACCCACGCGAAACTCGTTTGCGTCGCTCTGTATCATCGCCAGGCTGTTGAGGCCAGCTCCACAGGCACGCGATTTCACTCACTGTTGTATGACAGCCGATAAGTGTGGGCGCTTGAAACTAAGTGCTTGAGCTTTCGCTCTATAGCGACCTTGCTCTGCCATTACCTAAGTAGTGACGAGGCGCGATCTATCTAGAAAGGAGGTGATCCAGCCGCACCTTCCGATACGGCTACCTTGTTACGACTTCACCCCAGTCACGAACCCTGCCGTGGTAATCGCCCTCCTTGCGGTTAGGCTAACTACTTCTGGCAGAACCCGCTCCCATGGTGTGACGGGCGGTGTGTACAAGACCCGGGAACGTATTCACCGCGGCAAGCTGATCCGCGATTACTAGCGATTCCGACTTCACGCAGTCGAGTTGCAGACTACGATCCGGACTACGACCGGGTTTCTGGGATTAGCTCCCCCTCGCGGGTTGGCAGCCCTCTGTCCCGGCCATTGTATGACGTGTGTAGCCCTACCCATAAGGGCCATGATGACCTGACGTCATCCCCACCTTCCTCCGGTTTGTCACCGGCAGTCTCATTAGAGTGCCCTTTCGTAGCAACTAATGACAAGGGTTGCGCTCGTTGCGGGACTTAACCCAACATCTCACGACACGAGCTGACGACGGCCATGCAGCACCTGTGTTCTGGCTCTCTTTCGAGCACTCCCAAATCTCTTCAGGATTCCAGACATGTCAAGGGTAGGTAAGGTTTTTCGCGTTGCATCGAATTAAACCACATCATCCACCGCTTGTGCGGGTCCCCGTCAATTCCTTTGAGTTTCAACCTTGCGGCCGTACTCCCCAGGCGGTCAACTTCACGCGTTAGCTTCGTTACTGAGAAGAAACCCTCCCAACAACCAGTTGACATCGTTTAGGGCGTGGACTACCAGGGTATCTAATCCTGTTTGCTCCCCACGCTTTCGTGCATGAGCGTCAGTACAGGTCCAGGGGATTGCCTTCGCCATCGGTGTTCCTCCGCATATCTACGCATTTCACTGCTACACGCGGAATTCCATCCCCCTCTACCGTACTCTAGCCATGCAGTCACAAATGCAGTTCCCAGGTTGAGCCCGGGGATTTCACATCTGTCTTGCATAACCGCCTGCGCACGCTTTACGCCCAGTAATTCCGATTAACGCTTGCACCCTACGTATTACCGCGGCTGCTGGCACGTAGTTAGCCGGTGCTTATTCTTCAGGTACCGTCATCAGTCCCAGGTATTAACCAGAACCTTTTCTTCCCTGACAAAAGCGGTTTACAACCCGAAGGCCTTCTTCCCGCACGCGGCATGGCTGGATCAGACTTGCGTCCATTGTCCAAAATTCCCCACTGCTGCCTCCCGTAGGAGTCTGGGCCGTGTCTCAGTCCCAGTGTGGCTGGTCGTCCTCTCAGACCAGCTACAGATCGTTGCCTTGGTGGGCTTTTACCCCGCCAACTAGCTAATCTGATATCGGCCGCTCCAATCGCGCGAGGTCTTGCGATCCCCCGCTTTCACCCTCAGGTCGTATGCGGTATTAGCTGCTCTTTCGAGCAGTTATCCCCCACGACTGGGCACGTTCCGATATATTACTCACCCGTTCGCCACTCGTCAGCTTAACCTGTTACCGTTCGACTTGCATGTGTAAGGCATGCCGCCAGCGTTCAATCTGAGCCAGGATCAAACTCTACAGTTCGATCTTGATTTACTCAACGGAATCGACTTAAACCATTTGCATGATTCAAATCTAATTTCCGTGAGCGTTTAAAGTCCGAAGGACCGTCATCAGTCACCTGACAACATCACTTCGCCTCAAACGCCCACGCTTATCGGCTGTTAATTTTTAAAGAACATCGCAAACTTCAGAGTCTTCACTCTTTCATTTACGTCGCTGACGTTGTTTATTCGTCAGCAGCAAAGAAGCGAGATTCTAATCTGCTTTTTGCGCTGTCGTCAAGTATTTTTGAAAATTTCTTTTCGCAATACTCAGCGACTTTGCTTTCTTTACCGCTTTCAACCCGTCGCTTTCGCAATCAGTTGTCAGCAGCAAAGAGGCGAGATTTTGATCTGCTTTCGCAGCATCGTCAAGTACTTTGTTGAATTCTTTTCGAACCCCTCTCAGCACACGACGAAC
>NZ_JBIGHV010000021.1:0-5728 GCF_043555835.1 Pelomonas parva
CCGCCTGGCACATGCTGCGCGACGGCACCGAATGGCAAGACCTCGGCGCGGCTCACTTTGATCGCGCCGACATGACCAAGACTGCCAATCGACTCATTCGCCGCCTTCAGCAGATCGGCTACAAGGTAGAGGCCATTCCGGCTTGAGGTTGAGTGTTTCACTTCAGAGACGAGCCTCGGGCATGTGCGTGCGGATCAGGTCGCGCAGCTGCTCGACGCTCAGGAAGTCGGTGTTGCTGCCGCTGTCGTAGGCAAAGCCCGGCGGCACGCGGCTGGCCTTCGTGGTGCGGCAGTACTGGTCGATGTCGCTGCTGGCCGGCAGGATGGCGTAGTAGGCCCCGAGGTCCACGGTCTGGTAGCTGTCACCGGCGGTGATCATCTCCTCGTGGATCTTCTCGCCGGGGCGCACGCCGACGATGTCCTGGCGGCAGTCCGGCGCCACGGCCATGGCCACGTCGGTGATGCGGTAGGAGGGGATCTTGGGCACGTAGATCTCGCCGCCCTGCGCGTTCTGCAGCGCCCACAGCACCATCTCGACGCCGTCCTGCAGCGAGATGTTGAAGCGGGTCATTTGCGGATCGGTGATGGGCAGCACGCCGCTGCCGCGCTTGTCCAGGAAGAACGGGATGACGGAGCCGCGGCTGCCCATCACGTTGCCGTAGCGCACGACCGAGTAGCGCGTGTTGCGCTTGCCGCGGATGTTGTTGGCGGCGATGAACAGCTTGTCGGAGCACAACTTGGTGGCGCCGTACAGGTTGATGGGCGCAGCGGCCTTGTCGGTGGACAGCGCGACGACCTGCTCCACCTCGTTGTCCATGCAACCCTCGATGAGGTTCTGCGCGCCGAGGATGTTGGTCTTGATGCACTCGAAGGGGTTGTACTCCGCGGCCGGCACCTGCTTGAGCGCGGCGGCGTGGATGACGATGTCCACGCCCTCCAGCGCGCGGCGCACGCGGGGCGCGTCGCGCACGTCGCCCAGGAAGTAGCGGATGGCCGGGAACGCCCGCTCGCCGAAGCGCTGCGACATCTCGAACTGCTTCAGTTCGTCGCGCGAGAACACCACGACGCGGCGCACATCCGGGTAGCGCTTGAACACCGTGTCGACGAAGGCCTTGCCGAAGGAGCCGGTGGCGCCGGTGATGAGGATGGACTTGCCGTTGAGCATGGTGGGGACGCCCTGACTAGCGTTGGATGGACGTGGAACGGGGAAGGCGCGAGCCTGCTGCTGTGCACTTTCCCAGGACTTGAGGGCCCGGATCGGGCGAAAAGTGGCCGGGGGAGGGCGCATTTTGCGGCCGTCGGCGACCGGCCCCGAAACATCGCCAGACGTGCACGGGGAAGCCCAGCGATCTCGTCGCTTTGCCGGGCGTCCCGACCTGTTAGCGTGCCGGCATGACGAGTGACGCCGCCTCCGCCCCCTTCATCCACAGCCATGCCCTGGTGGAGAGCCCGCACATCGGCGCCGGCAGCCGCGTCTGGGCCTTCGCGCACATCCTGCCGGGCGCGCGCATTGGCCGCGACGCCAACATCTGCGACCACGTCTTCATCGAGAACCAGGTGCAGCTGGGCGACCGCGTGACGGTCAAGTGCGGCGTGCAGCTGTGGGACGGCGTGCAGGTGGACGATGACGTCTTCATCGGCCCCAACGTCACCTTCTCCAACGACCCGTTCCCGCGCAGCAAGCAGCGCCCCGAGGCGCCGCTGCGCACCTGGGTGCGCAAGCGCGCCAGCATCGGCGCGAATGCGACCATCCGGCCCGGGCTGACCATCGGTGCGGGCGCCATGGTGCAGGACGGTGCCGTCGTCACGCGCGACGTGCCGCCCAACGCCATCGTGGCCGGCAACCCGGCGCAGGTGATCGGCTACGTGGACACCGGCATCCGCCCCGCCGAACCGGCCCGCCGCGTGAATGCCGACGACCTCACGCTGCAGGTGCCCGGCGCGGCGCTGGTGAAGCTGCCCAAGGTCATCGACATGCGCGGTTCGCTGACGGTGGGGCAGATCGATGCGCAGCTGCCGTTCACGCCCGAGCGCTTCTTCCTCGTCTACGACGTGCCCAGCCGCGAGGTGCGCGGCGAGCATGCGCACAAGGCCTGCCACCAGTTCCTGGTCTGCGTGAAGGGCAGCCTCAGCGTGGTGCTGGACGACGGCCAGTTGCGCGACGAGGTGTTGCTGGACAGCCCGCTGCTGGGGCTTCACATCCCGCCCATGGTCTGGGGCATCCAGTACCGCTTCAGCGCCGACGCGGTGCTGCTGGTGCTGGCCTCCGACCCTTACGACGCCGCCGACTACATCCGCAGCTATGACGACTACCTTGCCGCCATCGGTCGTGGCTGAGGCGCCTATTCCCTTCCTGGACCTGCATCCGGTCTACCGCGCCGCGCAGGCTGCCATCGACGCGGCGCTGCTGCGCGTGGCCGGCAGCGGTTGGTTCCTGCTCGGCGAGGAGCTGAAGGCCTTCGAGCGCGCCTACGCAGCCAGCGTCGGCGCGGCCGACTGCGCGGGCGTCGCCAACGGGCTGGATGCGCTGGCACTGGCGCTGGTGGCGCTGGGCGTGGGTCCGGGCGACGAGGTCATCGTGCCGTCCAACACCTACATCGCGACCTGGCTGGCTGTCAGCCAGTGCGGCGCGACGCCAGTGCCGGTCGAGCCCGACCCGCGCACCTACAACCTGGACCCTGCGCGCATCGAGGCAGCCATCACGCCTGCTACGCGCGTGCTGCTGCCGGTGCACCTGTACGGCCTGCCGGCCGACATGGACGCCATCAACGCCGTCGCGGCGAAGCATGGTCTGAAGGTGCTGGACGACTGCGCCCAGGCGCATGCTGCGGTCTACCAGGGCCGCCCGGTGGGCAGTCTCGCCGACCTGTCGGCCTGGAGCTTCTACCCCGGCAAGAACCTGGGCGCGATGGGCGACGGCGGTGGCGTCACCGGCGATGACGCCGCGCTGATGGCGCAGGTGCGCGTGTTGCGCAACTACGGCTCCAAGGTCAAGTACCACAACGAGGTCAAGGGCCGCAACTCGCGGCTGGATGAGATCCAGGCGGCCGTGCTGGCCGCCAAGCTGCCGCTGCTGCAGGCACAGACTGACGAGCGCCGCCGGCTCGCCGCGCTGCTGCTGGACGGTTTGCACGGTGCGCCGCTGCAGTTGCCGGTGGTGCCGGCCGGGCTGGAATCGGCCTGGCATCTGTTTGTCGTGCAGCACGAGGACCGCGACCGCCTGCAGGCCGAGCTGGCCAAGCAGGGCATCGGCACGCTGATCCACTACCCGGTGCCGCCGCATCGGCAGCCGGCCTATGCCGAGCTGGGCTACGGCGAGGGCGACTTCCCGGTCAGCGAGGCCATGCACAAGCGCGTGCTGAGCCTGCCGCTGTGGCCGGGGATGAGCGATGCGCAGATGGCGCGGGTGATCCGCGCGGTGCGCGCGGCTGCCTAATCCTTGGCAGGCACCGGCCCGCGTGAGCGCGCCGGGTTTCCCACCCACAGCTCGCCCGCTGGCACGTCCTTCGTGACCACGCTGCCCGCACCGATCAGGGCGCCGGCGCCGATACGCACGCCGCCCAGGATGGTGGCGTTGGCGCCGATGGAGGCCCCGCGTTCGATGACGGTCTGCTGAAACGCGTCGGGCCGCTGGCGCGAGCGCGGCACGCGGTCGTTCGTGAATGTCGCGTTGGGGCCGATGAAGACATCGTCTTCCACACGCAGGCCGGCCCACAGCTGCACGCCGGACTTCAGCGTCACGCGGTCGCCCACCACCACGTCGTTCTCCACCAGCACCTGGGCGTTGATGTTGCAGTCCGCGCCGATGCGGGCGCCGGGCAGGATCACGCAGAACTGCCAGACGCGCGTGCGCGGCCCGATCTGGGGGCTCTGCACGTCGGACAGCGGGTGGATATGGGGGGCGTCTGGGTCAGCGGCGGGCATGGCAGATGAGCGGAGTCCAGCCCGCATCATCGTCCAGCTCGCGCTCCCTCAGCGCCGCCGGCCGAGGCCCGTCGCGGGAACATGCGGCAGCGCTCCCGGGGGACGTTCGGCGTCGTGGTCATCCCGCTGCGCACATGGTCGGAGGCACCCTCGCGGGCGCCTCCGACGTGCGCGCTGATCTTTTCGATCAGATCAGCGGCGGCTGACGATTCAGTTCATCCTCGTCGAGCGACCTGGGCTTCACGCTCAGCAGCGGATCGACCGTCGGCACGGGTGCGGTGACCAGGTTGGCCGCGTTGTCGCCCGGCAGCGTCAGCTCGCTCGGTGCGGACAGCACGTCGCTGAGCTGCAGCTGCGCCACGGCTGCGGTGCCGCTCGCCTCGCCCGCCGTCACCGGGCCTGTCGTGCTGACGGTGCCGTTCGGGTCGCGGCTGAACCACACGTCCGCCATCTCGTGAGTGGCGCCATCTGTGGTCTGGTAGCTGCCCACCAGGCCGATCAGGTTGCCGTTGTCGATAGCGGTGGAGGCTTGCGACTGCAGGCTCATGCTGGCGATGCCCAGATCGGCCAGCGACTTCAGCTCGCCGCTGTCGGTGACACCGTCGCGGTCGCCGTCGATCCAGACCTGCAGCTTGTTGTAGTCGATGTCGGCCGCATCCAGCTTGCCGTCCTGGTTGCTGTCCAGCGCAGCCATCGCGGCGTAGCCGTCCTTGGCGCGGCTGCCGTCGGCCAGCACCGTGCCTTCACCGAACAGCTCCTTGCCGTCGTTGATCTGGCCGTCACCGTTGATGTCGTTGACCAGCAGGCCGTCGCCGCCGCCCACCCAGCCCCACTGCTGCCAGACACCGCGGCCCAGCAGGTCGTAGCTGACGCCGTTGGCGGCCGCTGTGGTCTCCACGCCGTCGCCGTCCAGGTCCAGGATGATGGGCGAGACCTGGGCAGGGATCAGCGCGTTCACCTGGTCGGTGGTCATCGCAGCGATCGCTTCCGTCGTGAACGAGCCGGCCTGGGCCATCGACAGCTTGCCGAGGTCAGAGGCATCGATGCCCACGACCTGCTCGCTGGTGATGGCGTGCAGCTGGTCGGTCGTCATCGCGACCATCTGAGCGGAGCTGAACGCCTTCAGGTCCTCGCTGCCCAGCGCGACGATCTGGTCGGTGCCGAAGCCCTTGATCGCTGCCGTGCTGAGGGCGGCGAAGTCGGTGCTGTCGAGTGCGCCGATCGCCTCGGTCTCGATGGTGCGCACCTGCTCGGAGCTGAGCGAGTTCAGCTGCGTCGTCGTCATCGCCGTGAAGTGCTCGGACGTCAAGCCAGCGAACTGCTCGCTGGTGAGGCCGCGCAGCTGTGCGGTGCTCAGGGCCACGATGTCAGCGGTCTCGAACGCGGCGATCTGCTCGGTCTCCAGGCCAACCAGCTGTGCCGTCGTCAGCGACGAGATCTGGTTGGTGCTCAGCGCGATGATCTGTTCGGTGCCCAGGGCTGCCAGGTCTTCCGATCCCAGGCCGCGCAGCGCTGCCGTCGAGATGGCGGCGATGTCCTGCGTCTCGATCGCGGCGATCTGCTCGGTCGTCAGCACACCCAGTTGGCTGGAACTCAGCACCTTGAACTGGTCGCTGGTCATCGCCTGCAGGTCGGCCGTCTCCATGCCGGCGATCTGTGTCGTGGTCAGGCTGGCGACCTGGGCCGTGGTCAGCGTGCCGACCTGTTCGGTGGTCAGCGCGTTGAGCTGCTCGGTGGACAGCGCGCGGATCTGGGCGGTGGACAGGGCGCGCAGGTCCTGTGTCTCCAGCGCGGCCATCTGTTCG
>NZ_JBIGHV010000022.1:0-4525 GCF_043555835.1 Pelomonas parva
CTTTGAGCATGACGAAACTATGGACAGTTTCGAAGCCCAGGCACGCCCCCCGCACGAGGGAGATGTCGCACGAGCACCTACTGAGCTACTCATAATCGAGCACTGTGCATAAGTGCCCAAAGCCGAAACTCGCCGAACCGCAGCAACAGGCTGACTGCTGCCGCTGAGCTTTGGCGGACCAACGACGACTGCCGCCGGCACCGGTCACTTGCCCCACTCGGATAACGAGTGACCGTCGCACCACTGGGACGTGCCCTTCAACGGAAATTAGGACCTGGAGGGTCGGAACCCGCTGCCGCGCGATGACCATCAGCTGCCCTCCGCTGCGCCTGTCATCCCGTCCCCGGGCGGGTTGTCTTTCTAGCCGATCACGCCACTTGGCGGCGGCGCACGAACCTCATGCCCAGCAATGCCAAGCCTGCCAGCGGCAACGTTCCGGGCAACGGCACAGCGTTGGTGGCTTCAAAGCGGAAGTCGTCCAGGGGCAGGATTCGGCTATCTGGCCGTGTGTCGGTAAAGCGCACGCGGCCGATGCCGACTGTAAGGTCTTCCCAGCCCACGAACACAATAGCCGGATTACCGCCAAAATTGATGCTACCCAGCAGGTTGTCAGCCGTGTCGAAGAAATCGACGAAGCCGGCATAGCCCCTGCCGCCGACCAGGGCGCCGGCTCGGTTGGTTGGGCTGCCCAACCGCACTTCAAGCCAGCCCAGTTCTGCATTGTTCGCGATGCATTCGCTGGTGCAGTCTTGGAAGAAGTCGCCGGGCTTCAGGTAGCGGAATTGGTTATTGTCTGTGGCGAACGTGTTGCCATCGAGCTGCAGCGCTCCAGTGTTTTGGAACGGCAAGTTCAGGTTGTCGAACGTAGTGACAGTCTCGTTGCCGCTGAAGCCGCTGATGCCGATCGGCCCCGCATTCGCGGAACCGGCGATCAGTGCCAACCAGAAGGCCGAGAGTTTGAAAAGTTTGTTCATCGTCACACGTAAGCAAGCCGCGAGCCATACACGTCGTGCCCCCGTAAGTGCGGCCCACTCGGTCGCTGGTCCGGCGCGAAGGTGTCAAGTTTTTCGACAGTTTTCTGACCGCTTGGAGGCCCCGATAGGTCTGCGTGGAAAGCGTTTCACTGGACGAGACCCTGGACATCACCTGGCAACGGCCTGTCGAGAGTCTGCTCCCAGCTTGCTGCCGCAGTTCGGCGAGCTTGCGCTTTGGGCACCAAGCTGCCGACGGCGTGCCGGTCCGCGCCTCGGGGGCAGGTCAGTGCCCAAAGCGGAAACTCGCCGAACACCGTAACTGGCTGGTCGGCGAAGTTGCCTGTACCCCCGCGGACGGCGCCGCCCGCTGCAAAACAGGCGTTGCCGCTAAAGCGGCTTGGGGAGCAACTCCTCCAGTTGCGCAATCTTCAGTCGTAAGCCCTCGTGCTTCCGAGGTTGCGGTCAATTGCTGCTTTTATGGGGTAAGGCGCGGAGAAGGTCAGATGGGTCTGGCGGTCGCTATCGTCGACCGTGACCGGAGCCTGCAGCATCTGTCCGGTCTGGCTGTAGAGCCGCATCCCCGTGGCGCATTGCTGTGCAGGATCTGGCTGCTTCTGCCTGGCACATCGGATCTCGAGCGACAATACGGCTGTCATTGGGGAGTAGCCGCTCTTCGCTCGAAGAGGCTGACGTCAACACACTTGGCCGGTAGGCCATGGCGTCAGCAGTTTCTTGACCTGGCAAGACCTTTGACCACATCGCCTCCGCACTGGCCGGGGAAGCGAGGTGGTCATTCGTCTTTGAACCGGCCGAGGAACGTTCGTGGAAGCACTCTTCGTCTCAACTGGTGTTGTCGCTCTCGCTGAGATTGGCGACAAGACTCAACTCCTTGCCTTCATCTTGGCTGCACGGTTCAAGAAGCCGTGGCCCATCATTGCAGGCATCTTGTGCGCCACCATCGTGAATCACGGTATCGCTGGCGCCCTGGGCGCCTGGATCACCTCAGCGGTCTCCCCTGAAATCCTCCGCTGGGTGCTGGGTGCTTCGTTCATCGGCATGGCCATCTGGACGCTAATTCCCGACAAGATCGAGGAGGAAGAGACGCAGGTCGCCAAGCGATTCGGGGTCTTTGGCGCAACTTTGCTGACGTTCTTCCTGGCGGAGATGGGGGACAAGACACAGATCGCCACGGTAGCAATGGCAGCGCACTACGCGAACCCGGTCTGGGTTGTCATCGGAACGACGTTGGGGATGCTCTTGGCGGACGTGCCGGCCGTGTTCATCGGCGACAAACTCGCCAACAGGATACCGATGAAGCTAGTGCATTCCATCGCTGCAGCGATATTCGCCGTGTTGGGCATAGCGACGCTGCTGGGTGCGGGATCAGGCTTTGGATTCTGACGTGATGGTCTCGGCGGCGTGAATTGCCACGTGGGGTGGGGAAACTTGCGCACTGGCGACTTGACTGGGCGGGCCTCGGTACCATCCGCGCCGCGCTGGTTCTGGCGCGCCCATCCATGCTGAGCATTTTTTTCCCTCCCCCATCTACCTCTGCGGCGCCGGCGCCCCTCGTGGCACCGCTCCTGCTGGCCGTTTATCAGGCCTTGTGTCTGAATGCCCCTGAACTGTCGGAACGCCTCGCGACCATGCAGAAAGAAGTCGCAGGGCTGGGAGCCTGGATCACAGTGGCGGCGGAGGCTGGCATGGTGTTAGGCGTCTGCCTGCTGATCGCCGTGCTGCTGGCTTGCCTGGGGCGCGTCGTCCTGCTGTCGGCCGGGGCCTTCATGGTGCTGCTGTCTGCTGCGGCAAGCTACTACATGGTGCGCTACGACGTGGTGATCGGCTACGGCATTGTCCAGGCCGTCATGGCCAGCGACCAGGCGCTGTCACGCGAGAAGCTGGGACATGAGCTGTTGCTGTGGATGCTGGCCTTTGGGGTCGCGCCGCTCCTGGCCTGGTGGCGCTGGTGTCTCCGGCCTCGCCTGAACGGCGCAGGGGCCTTCAGGGTGTGGGGCGGGCGACTGGCGGTGTTCTCCGCCGCCCTCGGGCTGGCGGCCGGCAGTCATGCAACCGTGCGCTACCAGGCTGCTCAGGAGGAAGGGCGCCCGGCGGTCAGCGTGTCAGGCTTGGTCGCGCATCGCTACGTGCCCACGAACTGGCTCTCCGGTGTCGGCATGACAGTGGCCAACCGGACCACGGTCGCCCTGAGGGCGGGGCGGCTGGCCGACCCCGCCGAGCAATTCAGCTACCGGGAACGCACACCGCTAGACGATGTGACCGTGGTTTTGGTCGTGGGCGAGACCACGCGCCATGATCACCTAGGGCTGCTCGGCTATGCACGCGACACCACGCCCAAGCTGAGCCTGGAGGCCGACCTGGTGTCGTTCCGTGCATTGTCCTGCGACACGTCAACGCGCCTGTCGCTGGCCTGCATGTTCGTGCGTCCCGAGGGCGTTGTCACTGGCAACGGTTTCGACCCTGACCGCATTGAAGAGGAGATGGTGTTCAGCGTGTTCCGCGAACTCGGATTCAGCATCGAGTTGTTCGCGATGCAAAGCGAGGTTGGCTTCTACCATCGGGTGGGGCCGGACTTCTACAAGATGCGCGAGATCATCGTCGAGGCGGCCGGCGTGGCGCCACGGGCGGTGTATGACGAGCTGCTCTTGCCTGAGGTCGATGCGTCCCTCCGGCGCCATCCCGAGGGCCGGCACCTGATCGTGCTGCACAAGAAGGGCTCGCATTTCCTGTACAGCCAACGCTACCCGCGATCGTTCGCACGCTGGACGCCGGAGTGCCTCGACGCGGATGACCGATGCAGTACACAGCAGCTGGTGAACGCCTACGACAACTCGGTGCGGTACGGGGATCATGTGCTTTCGCAGTTGCTCGACCGGTTGCGTGACCGCAAGGCTCTGGTGGTGTTCACCAGCGACCATGGCGAATCGATCGGCGATGGCGTGCATTTCCATGGCACGCCGCGCGCAATCGCACCGCCGGAGCAGCGCCGCTCGCCCCTCATGTTCTGGGGCTCTCCAGCGCTGTTGGCTGATCCTGTCCACCGTGAGGCCTTCGACCAGTTGCGGCAACGGGCGCAGGCCGGCTTGCCCGCGACGCACCAGCAGCTGTTCGCCAGCCTGCTGGGCTGTTTGTCGATCGAGTCGCCGGACGGGGGCATCACGCCCGACTACAACCTTTGCAAGCGTGGGCGCTAACCGGGGGCGTTTCACCGTCTTGCTTCCGGGCTTGCATGACGCTCCCGGACACACCCAGCCGGTTGCTTCGTCGCGGCGCATAGTTCTCTTGATTTCAATCGCTGCGAAAAAGTGTTCGGCCCAACTACGGCTGCTGGAGGTCGTTGGTGCCGTTCAGGCAACGACGCGGGAACGACTCAGATCAGCCTGGTGCTGAGATTCGGCGAGTTTCCGCTTTGGGCACTTATGCACAGTGCTCAGTTATGTGCAGGTCTCCGATACCGATAGGCTGCAGGCCCCGTGAATGCTGGCGTTGCGGGCGTCAAGGGCGATGACGCGCTGCACATAACGTTTGATTTC
>NZ_JBIGHV010000023.1:0-2595 GCF_043555835.1 Pelomonas parva
GACTGGATCTGAGCCGTCGTCAGCGCCTGGATCTGGTCGGTCGTGAACGAGTCGATGTTCTCGGAGGTGATGCCGCGGATGGCGGCCGTCGTCAGCACGGCCAGGTCGGCGGTCTCGATGGCGGCCAGCTGCTCGGAGGTCATCGCACCGACCTGGGCGGACGACAGCACCTTGAATTGGGCAGTGTCCAGGGCCTGCAGGTCGGCCGTTTCCATGTTGGCGATCTGAGCCGTGGTCAGGCTGGCGATCTGGGCCGTGGTCAACGTGCCGACCTGTTCGGTGGTCAGCGCGTTGAGCTGCTCGGTGGACAGCGCGCGGATCTGCGCGGTGCTCAGGGCGCGCAGGTCCTGCGTCTCCAGCGCGGCCATCTGTTCGGTGGACAGGCCCTTGAGCTGCTGGGTGGTCAGCGACTGGATCTGGGCCGTGGACAGCGCCTGGACCTGTTCAGTCGTGAAGGCGTCGATGTTCTCGGAGGTGATGCCGCGGATGGCGGCCGTGGTCAGCACGGCCAGGTCGGCGGTCTCGATGGCGGCCAGCTGCTCGGAGGTCATCGCACCCACCTGGGCGGACGACATGGCCTTGAACTGGTCGGTCGTCATCGCCTGCAGGTCGGCGGTCTCCAGCGCAGCGACTTGCGCTGTGGTGAGGCTGGCAATCTGGATCGTGGTCGGCGCGGCGAACTGCTCGGTGGTCAGCGCGTTGAGCTGCTCGGTGGACAGTACGCGGATCTGAGCGGTGCTCAGGGCGCGCAGGTCCTGCGTCTCCAGCGCGGCCATCTGCTCGGTGGACAGGCCTTTGAGCTGCTGCGTGGTGATCGACTGAATTTGGTTGGTGGTCAGCGCCTGGATTTGGTCGGTCGCGAACGAGTCGATGTTCTCGGAGGTGATGCCGCGGATGGCGGCCGTGGTCAGCACCGCCAGGTCGGCGGTCTCGATGGCGGCCAGCTGCTCGGAGGTCATCGCACCGACCTGGGCGGACGACAGCACCTTGAACTGGGCCGTGTCCAGGGCCTGCAGGTCGGCGGTCTCCATGCCGGCGATCTGCGCCGT
This sequence comes from Pelomonas parva, assembly GCF_043555835.1. Taxonomy (NCBI): domain Bacteria; kingdom Pseudomonadati; phylum Pseudomonadota; class Betaproteobacteria; order Burkholderiales; family Sphaerotilaceae; genus Roseateles; species Pelomonas parva. Next base: position 1,050 of record NZ_JBIGHV010000023.1, read on the forward strand.
GGTGACGCTGGCGATCTGGGCCGTGGTCACCGTGCCGACCTGTTCGGTGGTCAGCGCGTTGAGCTGCTCGGTGGACAGCGCGCGGATCTGGGCAGTGGACAGGGCGCGCAGGTCCTGCGTCTCCAGCGCGGCCATCTGTTCGGTGGACAGGCCCTTGAGCTGCTGGGTGGTGATCGACTGGATCTGGTTGGTGGTCAGCGCCTGGACCTGGTCGGTCGTGAACGAGTCGATGTTCTCGGAGGTGATGCCGCGGATGGCGGCCGTGGTCAGCACGGCCAGGTCGGCGGTCTCGATGGCGGCCAGCTGCTCGGAGGTCATCGCGCCGACCTGGGCGGAGGACAGCACCTTGAATTGGGCCGTATCCAGGGCCTGCAGGTCGGCGGTCTCCATGCCGGCGATCTGCGCCGTGGTGACGCTGGCGATCTGGGCCGTGGTCACCGTGCCGACCTGTTCGGTGGTCAGCGCGTTGAGCTGCTCGGTGGACAGCGCGCGGATCTGGGCAGTGGAGAGCGCGCGCAGGTCTTGCGTCTCCAGCGCGGCCATCTGCTCGGTGCTCAGGCCCTTGAGCTGTTGGGTGGTGATCGACTGGATCTGAGCCGTCGTCAGCGCCTGGATCTGGTCAGTCGTGAACGAGTCGATGTTCTCGGAGGTGATGCCGCGGATGGCGGCCGTGGTCAGCACGGCCAGGTCGGCGGTCTCGATGGCGGCCAGCTGCTCGGAGGTCATCGCGCCGACCTGGGCGGAGGACAGCACCTTGAATTGGGCCGTATCCAGGGCCTGCAGGTCGGCGGTTTCCATGCCAGCGACTTGTGCCGTGGACAGGCTGGCGACCTGGGCCGTGGTCAGCGTGCCGACCTGTTCGGTGGTCAGCGCGTTGAGCTGCTCGGTGGACAGCGCGCGGATCTGCGCGGTGCTCAGGGCGCGCAAGTCCTGCGTCTCCAGCGCGGCCATCTGTTCGGTGGACAGGCCCTTGAGCTGCTGGGTGGTCAGCGACTGGATCTGAGCCGTCGTCAGCGCCTGGATCTGGTCGGTCGTGAACGAATCGATGTTCTCGGACGTGATGCCGCGGATGGCAGCCGTGGTCAGCACGGCCAGGTCGGCGGTCTCGATGGCGGCCAGTTGCTCGGAGGTCATCGCACCCACCTGGGCGGACGACATGGCCTTGAACTGGTCGGTCGTCATCGCCTGCAGGTCGGCGGTCTCCAGTGCGGCGACTTGCGCTGTGGTCAGGCTGGCGATCTGGATCGTGGTTGGCGCGGCGAACTGCTCGGTGGTCAGCGAGTTCAGCTGCTCGGTGGCCAGCACGCGGATCTGGGCGGTGGAGAGGGCGCGCAGGTCCTGCGTCTCCATGGCGGAGATCTGCTCAGTGCTCAGCCCCTTGAGCTGCTGCGTGGTCAGTGACTGGATCTGGTTGGTGGACAGCGCCTGGATCTGGTCGGTCGTGAACGAGTCGATGTTCTCGGAGGTGATGCCGCGGATGGCGGCCGTCGTCAGCACGGCCAGGTCGGCGGTCTCGATGGCGGCCAACTGCTCGGAGGTCATCGCG
>NZ_JBIGHV010000024.1:0-1312 GCF_043555835.1 Pelomonas parva
GGCTCTCTGAAAATTCGAGTGGGTAGGATTTCGGCTGGATAGGTGCTGAAACGGGGATCGGGATGACGGCCAAAGTGTTTGAAGCGGCGCTGGGGATCAGCGCGCCGTGGTCGGTGGGCGCGGTCGAGTTCGACGAGGCGACCAAGGTCTTGACGGTGCCGGTTGACTTCAAGCCGGGCACGCGTTTCCAGGTGTCGGGCCATGAAGGCTTGCATCCGGTGCATGACACGGTCGTCAAGACGTACCGGCATCTGAACTTCTTCCAGCACGAGTGCTACCTGCAAGTGCGCACGCCGCGTGTGAAGCTGCCCAACGGCTCGGTTCGCCTGGTCGAGCCCGACTTCGCAGGGCGGCTGTCGGGCTTCACGCTGCTTTTCGAAGCGCTGGTGCTGATGCTGTCGCAGCAGATGCCGTTCGCGGCCGTTGCGCGCATCGTTGGCGAGTCGGCGTACCGGTGCATGGAAGTCTGCAATCGCTACGTCGAGATGGCCCTCGGGCTGGCGGACTTCAGCGACGTCACGTCGCTGGCCATCGACGAGACGTCGCGCGCTCGCGGCCACGACTATGTGACCTTGGCTGCCGACGCCCAGGCGCGACGCGTGATCTTCGTGACGGAGGGGCGGGATGCCAAAGCCGTGAAGGCGCTGGCTGCCGATCTGGCAGCTCATGGCTGCCCTGCTGAGCAGATCACCTCGGTGAGCATCGACATGTCGCCGGCGTTCATCAAGGGCGTGAGCGACGAGTTGCCCAACGCGCAGATCACCTTCGACAAGTTCCACGTCGTCGGGCATGCGAACGCGGCCGTCGACAAGACCAGGCGCGTCGAGCAGCGCACCGAGAAGTCCCTCAAGGGCATGCGCTGGACGCTGCTCAAGGATGTCTTCAGTCTGAAACCGGTGGCCGGCGCCGCGCTGCACGGCCTTGTCACCGCCCCCAAGCTCACGCGTACGGCTCGAGCCTGGATCTACAAGGAGCAGCTGCGCGAGGTGCTCGACAGAAAGCAGATCAACGTGATGCGCGAGATGCTCAAGCACTGGTGTGTCTGCGTGATGCGATCCAAGGTCGAGCCGATGAAGGAGGTCGCCGCGCTCGTGCGCCGCCACATGGAGGGCATCGTGGCCTGGGCGCAGACCCGTCAGACCAACGGCTTCCTCGAAGCCATCAACGGCCTGTTCCAGGCTGCCAAGCGACGCGCGCGTGGCTTCACACGGCTGTCGACCATCAAGACGGTCATCTTCCTGATCGCGGGCAAGCTCGACTTCCACTCGATCAACCCGCACGCCCAGCAACCCACTTGAAATTCAACAGAGCC
>NZ_JBIGHV010000025.1:0-1093 GCF_043555835.1 Pelomonas parva
ACAACAGATGGCCGGGCGTGGGGAAGCGCGACATATCGATGCCAATCTCTGCAACGACGACGTTGGCGCTGACGTCGCTGATGCCGGGCATCGTGCTCAGCAGCTTGGCGGCTTGTCGAAACGGTTCGAGCCCCTGGCCCACCTCCTTCTCGATGGAGGCGATCGTTTGATCAAGCGTTTCGATGTGCCCGAGGTGCAGCTTGAGCATGAAGCGGTGATGTGCACTGACGCGACCACGCAGCGCTTCGAGAAGCTCGGCACGGCTGGCCTTGACGCGACCGACACATGCCAACAGTTGCTCGGGATCGGTCTGACCCTCGATGAGTGCCTTGAGCACCGCACGTCCGCTCTTGCCGATGATATCGGTGATCACGCTGGACAGCTTGATGTTGGCGTCTTCGAGCAGCTTCTCGATGCGCTGCACATGCGCGGCGCGCTCACGCACGAACTGCTTGCGGGTACGGGTAAGCGTGCGCAGTTCCTGCACGGCCGCCGGGGGCACGAAGCTTGCGCGGATCAAGCCGTGGGCCAGCAGATCCGCCAGCCACATCGAGTCGTTGACGTCGGTCTTGCGCCCCGGCACGTTCTTGACGTGAGCGGCGTTGGCCAGAATCAGCTCGAAGGACTCCTCCAGGATGTGCCAAACCGGCTTCCAGTAGACGCCCGTGGCTTCCATGGCGACCTGCTGCACGCCGAAGGATTCCAGCCAATCCGCCAGCGCCAGCAGATCGGTGGTCGTCGTGCCGAACGTGCGTACCTCCTGCACAAGCGCCGTAGCCCCTGCAACGCGCACACACGCCACGACCGTTTGCTTGTGTACGTCCAGCCCCGCGCAGCGCGGGTAGATGACATCCATGCTGACCTCCAAGGTGCGGCGACATCGGCATGCGGCCCACATCATCGAACTCTGAAGTGCGTGCTCCGGGGCGCAAGGCCCGTGGCGACAGTGCGGGGTGCTCGTGAGGCCGCGGGTCCAACTGAAATACGAGCTCGAAGCACCAAGTACGAACCGACCTCTGCGCCGGACGCCGCCCCTGAATTACACGCCCGTTTCATGGGTCGTGGGACGCGCGAAGCGCGGTGGAACAACTGA
>NZ_JBIGHV010000026.1:0-1069 GCF_043555835.1 Pelomonas parva
CGACCGCGCCCACCGACCACGGCGCGCTGATCCCCAGCGCCGCTTCAAACACTTTGGCCGTCATCCCGATCCCCGTTTCAGCACCTATCCAGCCGAAATCCTACCCACTCGAATTTTCAGAGAGCCATCTTTCCAAAGACGAGGAACCCGTTGAAGGTCTGCGAACGCTTGAGCAGCTGCAGATGCCAGACGCCAGGATGAGCTTCCTTGCGATACGGGAGGCTGGAACGGTCCGCAAGCTCACGCAGAAGGACCGATACGAGCTCATTGCGGAGTTTGGGCTCAGCGCACAAGTTCCCGAGGTCATCCGGGTCCAGTTCGACACTGCCAGGAACGCATATCTCTATGCCTGGTTCGTCTACCGCTTCCATGTTGTGGCTGAGCACCAGGCTCTTGCCACGCTCGAGCTCGCGCTTCGGACCCGATTGACCTCAGCCGGGGTCCTCGACGCGAACGGCAAATACCCAGTCACGGTGCCTCCGAAGGCGCCGGGCGGGCCGCCGCGGACAGAGAGAAAGAAGGCGATGCTGAGAGACCTGCTCAGGCTCGCAGTAGACGCCGGCCTTCTTCGCAACGACCGGATTGAGAACCGGCAGGCTTGGGCGATGGCGCTGGCCAGGGAACGCCAGTCATTCGAGCTGTCGCGCAAGATGTTCGAGCTCGGGCTCGCTGAGATGGTTGTCCCGGATGAAGATCCTGTTCCAACGGCTGACGAGCTCGCGTTCGACTGGGTCGCGCACTACGCAGAGACGCTTCCCCGCGTGCGAAACATCCACGCGCATGGCAGCACAATGCTGCACGCAACGGTGATGAGGACATTTGACGTAGTCAGGACCTTCATCAACCAGTTGTTCGTAGCCCTGCCCGCCCCGCCATGAAGTCGATCTGCTAGGTTCTGGCATGCGCCTACGAGCGGTTCGGAGGACTAGGCATCAAGAATTGCGGCTCTGTTGAATTTCAAGTGGGTTGCTGGGCGTGCGGGTTGATCGAGTGGAAGTCGAGCTTGCCCGCGATCAGGAAGATGACCGTCTTGATGGTCGACAGCCGTGTGAAGCCACGCGCGCGTCGC
>NZ_JBIGHV010000027.1:0-930 GCF_043555835.1 Pelomonas parva
CGTGGGTGGCGCTGACGGCCACACCGTTGACCCACAAGGTCATGAGCGCGCCAGTGTTGCCAGCCGGTGTGGCGCTGGCGCGGACCGTGACGGTGCTGGTGATGTTTGCGGCAGGCCAGTTGATGTGCAGCGCGCCGTTGGTGGTCAGATTGCCTGTGCCGGCAACCACATCGACGCCGTCAAAGCCCGCGCCGCCGAAGCCCCGGTCGAAGGTGTTGCCCGCGGCAGTGGGCAACAGCGCCGTGTTGGCGGTGGTGAGGTAGGCGATGTAGAGGTTGCGGTCGACGCCGTTGACCTGGCCGTCGTTGATGTAGACCAGGTTGATCTTGCGGCCGGCACTCATGGGCGGCACGGCAAACTGGTAGTCGGCGTTGACGGTGGAGTTGACCTCGGCGGTGCCGACCAGGAGGTTGTCCACCAGCACCTGCATGATGGCGCCGGTGCCACCGGCCACATCGGCGCGAGCACGGATGTTGAGGGTGTCGGTGAGATTGGCGGCCGGCCAGGCCGCGTTGAGGGCACCGCCCGTAGCCTGCAGCACGGTCCTGCCGGACATGGCGTAGTCGACCTTGAGGTTGCGGCTCGGCGCAGGATTGGTGTGCCGCACCTCGATGATCTGCCCGACCTGCAGCGGCAGGGCGGCCAGCTTGAAGTACGTCGGCGAAGACGAGCGGATCTCGAAGGAGCCCAGCAGGATGCCGTCGGCAAAGACCTGCATGATGGGGCCGACGTTGCCGGCCAGCGTGCCGCTGGCGCGCACGGTCAGGGTGTCGGTCATGTTGGCGGCAGGCCAGATGCCGCGCAAGGCGCCGGTGGCTGTGAGTTCTACCAAGCCGCCGGACATGTTGACCCAGTCATAGGCGGCCAGGTCGGCACCGGCATCGAACTTCACGCCGGTGTCGGTGGGGCGCAGCACGGTGGTGCCGGACC
>NZ_JBIGHV010000028.1:0-888 GCF_043555835.1 Pelomonas parva
GGGGGGTGTTTTTTCTGGGGGTTGGGGGGGGGGGGGTGGGCCGGCGCGCCGGCAACGCAGCGCGGCGTCGGTAGCTGTCCACGTTCATCTCCAGGATGGTCGAGTGATGCACCAGCCGGTCCACCGCTGCCACCGTCATGGCCTTGTCCGGGAAGACCTCGTCCCACGCCGAGAACGGTGCGTTGGCGGTGATGGCCAGGCTCTTGCGCTCGTAGCGCTCGGCGATCAGCTCGAACAGCACCGAGGTCTCGGCCTGGTCGCGGCGGGCGTAGCTGAGGTCGTCCAAGATGATTAGGTCGAACCTGTCGAGCTTGGCCAGCTCGGCTGGCAGGCGCAAGTCGCGCCGGGCCGCTTGAAGACGCTGCACCAACTCGCTCGTGCGCACGAACAGCACCTTCAGCCCGCGGTCGATCAGCGCGTGGCCGATGGCCGCCAACAGATGCGTCTTGCCGGTGCCCGGCGGACCGAAGGCCAGCAAGTTGTGGCCTTGTGCAATCCAGCTATCGGCCTCGGCCAGCGCCATCACATGGGCCTTGGAGACGGCCGGCACCGCAGCGAAGTCGAACTCTGCCAAGCTCTTGCCCGGCGGCAGTTGGCTGTCGGCCCGTGCCCGGGCCAGGCGCCGCGTCTCGCGCTCAGCCATCTCATGGCCCAGCAGCGTGTGCAGCAACCGCTCGGCGGTCCAGCCCTCGCGGTTGGACTGCGCGGCCAGCTCGGCCCACAGCCGTTTCATGGTGGGCAGGCGCAGCTCGGTGAGCATCAGCGGCACCGCAGCGCCCGATGCATTGGCGTCGGCGCTCATGCGGCCTCCAGCAGTTCGTCGTACACCGCCGCCGAGGGCAGCACCACGACCACCTGGGGCATCTGTGCTGGCCGGGGCGCGAACCG
>NZ_JBIGHV010000029.1:0-845 GCF_043555835.1 Pelomonas parva
ATGGCAAAAGGCAAGTTTGAACGGACCAAGCCGCACGTCAATGTGGGCACGATTGGTCACGTTGACCACGGCAAGACGACGCTGACGGCAGCGATCGCGACCGTGCTGTCCAAGAAGTTTGGCGGCGAGGCCAAGGCCTACGACCAGATCGACGCAGCGCCGGAAGAAAAGGCCCGCGGCATCACGATCAACACCGCGCACGTCGAGTACGAGACGGCCAACCGCCACTACGCGCACGTTGACTGCCCCGGCCACGCCGACTACGTCAAGAACATGATCACCGGTGCCGCCCAGATGGACGGCGCCATCCTGGTGTGCTCGGCCGCTGACGGCCCGATGCCCCAGACCCGCGAGCACATCCTGCTGGCTCGCCAGGTCGGCGTGAAGTACATCATCGTCTTCCTGAACAAGTGCGACATGGTCGACGACGCCGAGCTGCTCGAGCTGGTCGAGATGGAAGTGCGCGAGCTGCTGTCCAAGTACGACTTCCCTGGTGACGACACCCCCATCATCAAGGGTTCGGCCAAGCTGGCCCTGGAAGGCGACACCGGCGACCTGGGCGAGCAAGCCATCATGCGCCTGGCCGAAGCCCTGGACACCTACATCCCCCAGCCGGACCGTGCCATCGACGGCGCCTTCCTGCTGCCGGTTGAAGACGTCTTCTCGATCTCCGGCCGCGGCACCGTCGTGACCGGTCGCGTCGAGCGCGGCATCATCAAGGTCGGCGAAGAAATCGAAATCGTCGGCATCCGCGAAGTCCAGAAGACCACGGTCACGGGCGTCGAAATGTTCCGCAAGCTGCTGGACCAAGGTCAAGCAGGCGACAACGTCGGCATCCTGCTGCG